>NZ_SODV01000003.1 GCF_004366355.1 Dinghuibacter silviterrae
AATCATCTGGGGAATGTCCTGGCGACTATATCAGACAGGCGTTACGGGGTCTCTACCGACGGATCAACCGTGGATCATTTTGCGCCAGTTGTCCTTGACGCCAATGACTACTACCCGTTTGGGTCTTTAGAGCCAGGGCGAGCATATACTGCAACGTCAATTGGAGCCTATCGGTACGGCCAGAATGGCCAAGAACGGGACGACGAAATCAATGGCCCTGGAAACAGCTATACTGCTGAGTATTGGGAATATGATCCGAGGGTTGGAAGAAGATGGAACAGAGATCCGGTTATAAAATATAATGAAGCTCCTTATTCTACATTCTCTAATAACCCTGTCTTATTTGCTGACCCGTCGGGGGCTGATACAATAACAATAACCAGAGCTTCGTGGAGCGCCAGGGGGCGTGGTGGAAAGCAGCTAGGAGGAGTTAAAAGTAGCGTTGATGTAAAAGTAGCAGACGGAAAGGATGTATTTTACTACAAGAAAATACATACGGACTATGACGAGAATGGAAAGGCCACGACAACAACTAGCATGCAAGAGTTTGACCCAATTGCCGGCGCCACTAACGGCGTAACTCAAACGGCTTATATGTTCGGGCTACTCACCAATGATGATAATGACAGACTCACCCTGGCTAAAATAGCACCAAAAGAATTAGTAAAGTATCTAATATCCAAAAGTAGCGGGTGGGATAAAATCGCCTACGAGGATGTCCAGTCTTTACAATCAGACTACCCAATGTATCGTGGGTTGGAAAATCTGCAAGAGGCTACTGTTGAATACTACGGCGTTTCTGTCGGGCTACGCGCCATCGCGAGTTTAAGAACTATTACCGCTTCAGACGAGATACTCAACTTTACTAATACTGCATGGCAACACATGCAGAATCCTGACCGAAAGGTTCCTATACAGATTTTAAAGGATGTAATCGAAAATTCTCCTAGCTTTCCTGATCCACGAGGGTCAAATGCGCGAATGTTTTATGAGAGGATGTTTAGAAATGGGCAGGAATATAATTTAGAGGTATTATATGAAGAATCATCAAATACCATAATGCACTTTAAATATAGTGACAAAGCCATGGGGCCACTACCCAAAATAAATTGACAATATGTTTGTAAATTCTGATAAGAGAAGGCTGTATTGGCTAATCATCGAATATTTAAATCAGCATATTTCGGCGCGTACTTTTTGCGACGAATTTTATTATTGCTATGATTTAGCGATCGATTATGACACTTTAACCCAGCAAGAAAAAGATGGCTTTTCATCTTTAAGTGAGATAACAGGCAGGTTTTCTGAATTTGAAAATGACATTCGAAAATATCCCGGCACTTATTATACTGAGCAACAGCTAAGGCAAAAAGTTACAGAAACAAAGGAAGCATTGAATGCAAAAGATTTTCTATTTTAGATAAAGCCCCGCAGGTCGGGGCTTTTTTTATTTAGGAAGCATACGCCTGTTTTGTTTTCACATCGCGTATAAACCCTGCGATCACCCGCAGCAGGGCCTTTTTATCCTCCTGGGGCAAGGTATCCACCTCTTTAAAATACCGGATCACCTCCGCGTCCAGAAGCGAAGCCCTGGCCTTGTCCTCCGTACTCCCGTTCACTAAAAAATCTACGTTTGTATCCAAGGCGTCGGCAATCTTCTTGAGTACCTCCGCTGGCGGCTGCGCCCCCTTGGTCTCATAGCGCCCGATCTGGGCATAGGACACCCCTACATGAGCAGCCAAGTCTGATTGTGACCACTCCTTGGCCTTGCGCAAAGCGATTATCCGCTCACCCAAACTACTCTTCTCCGACATATTTGATGATTATCACACCAAAAGTAGCATATGAGTAGCAGGATTTTAACGATTTTGCCACATGATGTGGATAATTAAGTAGCAATCAGGGTTGCTTCGATATGGCAGATACGTTTACTTTGCGACATAAATGTCGTAAATCATTATTTATCCACATGACTGCCAGCCTCACCTTCCCCCATCCCCATATCATCGAGTATACTTGCCCGGGCCTGGTCTTCCAATCCGTCGGCCCCTTCAAAGCCGAAGTCCTGGCCCATATGCCCGTCACCTTGCGTATCACCCGCAACCCACACCTCGATCCCAGCCAGGTCGTCCGTAAAAGTCTCGATCTCTATAACGATGACGCTGTAGCCAAGCTCACCCGAGCCATCGCCGAACGCTTCACCCTGGGGGCTGAGTTCGTCCGAGGGCACATGCTGGCCTTTATAGAACAACTCGAAGCCCACCGCCTCGCTGAGAGTAATCGGACGGCCCGCCATAAGGCCTCCAAAAAGGGCGTAGAGCTGCCTCCCCTCTCTGAGGCCCAGCAAGAGCGCCTCTCAGCCCTGCAGCACAGCCCCGACCTCTCTAACGAACTCAACGACCTGTTGGGTCTTAGCGGCATCGTTGGTGAGGAAAGCAACCGCATCTCCATCGTCTTTTTGCTGCTGAGCTACATGACCCGTGAAACCCTACACATCATGATCCAGGGTTCTAGCGGTTCCGGCAAGACCACCCTGATGCACAAGGTCACCGCCATCTTCCCACCCGCCAAGGTCAACCGCATCACCCGCATGACCGACAGCAGCCTCTACAACTTCGCCCGTTATGCCCTTCAAAACACCATCCTCGCCATCGAGGACTACGACGGACTCTCTGAAGAAGCCGAGTACGCCTTGCGCGAGATGCAGACCAATAACGTGCTCCGCAGTGCAGTCTCGACCAAGGATGAATCAGGCCATATCGAGAGCGGCATCAAGGAAGTCCACGGCCCCATCGCTTCCATCGTCTGTACCACCCGCGGATCGGTCTATCCCGATAATATGAGCCGCCTGTTTATCCTGGCTATGGACGAGAGCGAAGCACAGACCGCCCGCATCATCGGTTACCAAAACCAAAAGGCGGCCGGCCTTATCGATAGGGACAAGGAGAAAGAAGCGCTTCTGTTGCTTCAACACCTGGTCGCCGGTCTCAAACCCCACGAGGTCGTCAACCCCTATGCCACGCGGGTTCACCTTCCCGTCCGGGACGAGGCCCAGCGACGTCTCAACGGCCTCTACCAGCAGTTCGTCCGCATGGTCACCCTGCTCTACCAGTACCAGCGGGATAAAGACGACCAGGGCCGCCTGGTCTCCACCAAGCAGGATATAGCCATCGCCATACAACTCATGTTCGAGGTCATCGTCCTAAAAGTGGACGAGCTTGATGGCGCCCTGCGGCAGTTCTTCGAGCGCCTCAAAGCCTATATCCGCCGACAGACCAAACAGCGCAAGAACGGCCGTGTAGAATCCGAATACCTCTTTACCCAGCGCGAACTACGACAAGCCCTGTCCCTAAGCAAGACCCAGGTCTTCCGGTTCCTCCACGACCTCACCGATCTGGAATATATCCGTCCCTCCGGCGGCTTCCAGAACAAGGGGTTTTCTTATCAGGTCGTCTACTGGGACGACTACAAGAAGATACGGGAGGGGATCAAAAGCTGCCTCATGGAGCAGCTCGAAGCCTTGCAATAATTATAATCATCTGTACATGTTCCCAACAGCCAGGGGCAAGGGTTTTATTATAGCGATGCAGTATTGACAGGGCTTCCAGCGTTCCGCTGGCGTTCCATCCAAAATGGAACGCAGGAATCTGCACCCAGCCTCGAAAAAGCCTCTATCGTTCCGCGTTCCAAGTAGAAGAATATAAAGGGATAAAACTTCCGTCATGAAACAGTTCCACCTGACCTCCACCCACTACCTCACGCTAGAGTCCAGCTTCCGCACCTACCTGGAGATCCTGGGGTACGCCCCGGACACGCTCAGGTTATGGCCTGTTCACTGCCGCGAGTTCTTCTTCTTCCTGGAAGGGCAGGGGATAGGCGCTATCGGAGGCGTCCAGGGCGTCCACGTCACGGACTTCATCCATCACCTCAAAACCCGGCCCCACCAGCGCAAGGAGGGCCTGGCCCTTAGCGCCAGCAGTATCAACAACACCCTCAGCGCACTGGCTGTCTTCTCGCGCTACCTCCGGCAAAGCGGGCGTCTCGCCGGAGAATGGCTCCTTCCCCGGGAACCCGCCGCCAGCCTGCCGCCTCCGGTGCTCACCACCCACCAGGTACGCCAGCTCTATGAAAGCACCTTCCTGCCTTCCCGTAATAACCCCATCGCCCTGGGTCAGCGCGACCGCGCTATCATCGCCGTCCTCTACGGCTGTGGCCTGAGAAGGAACGAAGCCCTACACCTGGCGTGCTCCGACATAGACCTCGACCGACGGCTCATCCTGGTGCGCGCTGGCAAAGGTTCCAAAGAACGGTACGTCCCTATAGCCCAGCAGCACGCCGCAGATATAGACCGATACCTTGCAGAAGGCCGTACCTGGTTCCTCCAGCGGCATACAAGTGATTACCACCAGGTAAAGAACGGAAGACCCTATGAGCTGAAGCCGGGCGCTACCGCTGAAGATGCCTTCTTCCTATCCGAACGGGGCCAGCGCCTGCGAAACTTCTATCAGCGTATTGAGGTCATGGCGGCTAGAGCATGCCTGGACGTGCCCCTGACGCCTCACTCCCTTCGCCACGCCATCGCTACTCACCTTTTGGAGCGCGGCATGGATATAGAGGATATTGCCCGCTTCCTGGGACATAGCAGCCTTGCTTCCACCCAAATCTATACCCACCTCCTACATACCACCACTCATGCCTGAAACGTCCTTCACCCACTACCTTGCCGCCCGGCACCGGGAAAGTACCCTTGTCGAGCATCTCCACAACCTGGGATACTTTACCCGCTGGTTGGCGGGTCACGGCCTTCCCGAGCCTAAAAAGGCCGGTTACGCCGATCTGCTGGCCTACGCCCGCCAGGAACGTGTCCGGGGGATCGATGTATCCACCATCAACCTCCGGCTCACCTCCATCCGTAAATACTTCGCCTTCCTTGTGGAAACGGGCACCCTTGCCGTCAACCCCGCCGCAGGCCTCCATATCAGGGGCAAAATCCGCCGCGTCATCAGGGAGCCCCTGACACTGGCGGAGCTGGAAGCACTTTACCAGGCCTACAGCCGACAGGCCAAGGGAGATGGTGCCCGTCCTGCGCATGTCCGTAACGCTGTCATCCTGGGCCTGATGGTCTACCAGGGGCTACACAGCGGCGAGCTGGGGCACTTGGAAATGGGCCATATCCGCCTGGACGACGGTAAGGTCTATATCCCAGGCGGTGCCCGCAGTAATCCCAGGGAGATGGCCCTGGCCACCGCCCAGGTGTTGCTTCTGGACAAGTACCTCTGTCAAATCAGGCCTCGCCTCGGGCCAGTAGGGGAGAAGGTCTTCCCCGGAAACATCGATAACCACCTGGCAGCCCTGATCCAGGCCTTAAAACAGATCAATCCCAGCGTCCGCAATGCCCGCCACCTCCGCGCCAGTGTCATCCTGGAATGGCTTAAAGTCCACAACAAACGCCAGGTGCAGTATATGGCAGGGCACAAGCACATCGAGAGCACGGAACATTATGCCCTCCAGGAAATGGACTCCCTCACCGACCAGCTCGCCAAACATCACCCCTTCGGATAAAAAAGATATGCGTGCACTTGCCGGTTATGTTATGTTTTTGGGAGCCTTTGTTTGTAAATCGGTATATATAGCCCATAAATCAGTGTATGTACTGAAATAAAGGTTATAATTGGCACTATATCAGAACGCTTTAAAGTTCTGTTTTTAGGAGTAAATTTGTGAAAATGGGAGTTTTTATGCCAACCGCTAACATCCGTCAAAAACTACATAACTTCATCGATACCATAGAGGATAAAAGGGTTAAAGCTATCTATACTCTTTTTGAAGATGAGATCGAGCAGGAAGGCGACTGGTGGGATGAACTTCCTGTCGAGGTTCAGAAAGAGGTTGACCAAGCCCTGGCAGAACTGGACAAGGGGAAGGGAATACCTCATGAACAGGTTATGAAAAAGTACAAGAAATGGTTCACTCGATAATATGGTCTGAGCTTGCTATCAAAACCTACGGCAGCAATATCGAGTACCTGGAAACTGCATTTACAGAAACAGAAGTCAAAGCCTTCATAACTGCGGTACAGAAAAAGTTGGCCGTACTTAGTATTCACCCCCGCGTCGGCCGCCTGACCAATAAAAGAGAAAGTCTCCGCTGGACTGTCATACACAAAAGGGTAGCCCTTATCTACCGTCACAAGCCGCTAAAGCATGAAATCCAGTTAGTCCGCTTCTGGAATAACTACCAAGACCCTAAAAGGTTGAAGTCGAAATAGCGGTCCTATAGGGAAAGTAACCAAGCAGTAGTAACCTTGATCAGCAGCAGTAATGCTCCTTATCGTCTATAGTTCTCTGATCATCTTCAGGAAATAAAGGTGGGCTGTCGCCCGCTCCTCCGCATCAACAACCACGCCAGGCACGATAACGTTATGCTGGACCCACCCGGGACGGGTGCCTGTCATGGTTGTTGGGCTCCTCCGCTGGGCGCAGCCCTCCGCTGCTTCCTTTTTATGGCATGTATTGATGATTTTTTAGGGGTATGCCATAAAAAACGCAGCTCCACCACTCCGTCCGCCACCTGCCTTGCCTCCCTGACCTTTATCTCATGATTTTGCCTCCGCTTCGCTCTGGCTAACACTATGGCCGAGACGCGGCCTGGGACGCCTCCGTGCTCGCTGACGCTCGCACTCCCGGCGCCCCGGTCAGGGAGGCGTGGCGGAGGTGGCGGGAATACATCCAACTGTAGTGCAAACGGCCGCCGCGATCAGCTTCAGTGCAAATCCCAGCACCTGTAGCGCGTTGCCCTATCAGCCCTACGGTATAAAAGCACAGCAGCTACAGTACTTATCTCAGCGCCTGTGCAAGCTTTTATACCTCCGGGCTATGAGAAAGTTTAAAAAAACTTACCCCCTCCATACAACAGAATAGGTCAAATCTCTATTTATATATGGGGAAACGAATCTACTCCATGCTATGGCAGTGACGGGTGCGACGTACAGGTGCTGGGTAACGTTACAGAACGGTCATCGCACCCGTCATTGACATTGCATCCGTGCAATAGTACTGTAGCTGAGCAGCGATCCGCCGCTCCCGTTTGCACTCCCTGCACCACAGCCTGGCCGTGAAGGTATGTCCATCGCCTCCTTTACATAATATGATTATCGGAATGCGCCCGCATCTTCGCGCCTGTCATCCTTCGCACTGGGCGCAGTTCGATAATGTCATATTATGTAAAGGAGGTCGCATGCAATGTGTTACGAGGATCGTAATAGGTCACCAGTTCGAATCTAGTAGGGATCAGAAGGTTTACCTCCGGGGGGGCGAATCCACCCCCGGGCACGCCCTAATATGTAAATAAATCCTATCTTGTACCCGGTGTAACTGCCTGAAGTTCTTTGAATAAAACCCTGCTATAG
>NZ_SODV01000004.1 GCF_004366355.1 Dinghuibacter silviterrae
GAAGTTCTTTGAAAGATTGGAACAGCAGGACGTACTAAATAGTGATGTTTAGTATGTCGTCAGGTAAGAGTATATCAATGAATTAAGATTAAGATTTGAAGTCACTTCAATTCTTTCCAAAGTAATTTACAATGGAGAGTTTGATCCTGGCTCAGGATGAACGCTAGCGGCAGGCTTAATACATGCAAGTCGAGGGGCAGCGCGGTAGCAATACTGGCGGCGACCGGCAAACGGGTGCGGAACACGTACGCAACTTACCCCTAACTAAAGGATAGCCCAGAGAAATTTGGATTAACCCTTTATAGTACGACTGGTTGGCATCAACTGGTTGTTAAAACTCCGGTGGTTAGGGATGGGCGTGCGTCTGATTAGGTAGTTGGTAGGGTAATGGCCTACCAAGCCGACGATCAGTAGCTGATGTGAGAGCATGATCAGCCACACGGGCACTGAGACACGGGCCCGACTCCTACGGGAGGCAGCAGTAAGGAATATTGGTCAATGGACGCAAGTCTGAACCAGCCATGCCGCGTGAAGGATGAAGGTCCTCTGGATTGTAAACTTCTTTTATCTGGGACGAAACACTGGTTTTCTAACCAGCTTGACGGTACCAGAGGAATAAGCACCGGCTAACTCCGTGCCAGCAGCCGCGGTAATACGGAGGGTGCGAGCGTTATCCGGATTCACTGGGTTTAAAGGGTGCGTAGGCGGGTAAGTAAGTCCGTGGTGAAATCCTGCAGCTTAACTGCAGAACTGCCGTGGATACTATTTATCTTGAATATCGTGGAGGTTAGTGGAATAGGTCATGTAGCGGTGAAATGCTTAGAGATGACATGGAACACCGATTGCGAAGGCAGCTGGCTACACGATAATTGACGCTGAGGCACGAAAGCGTGGGTAGCAAACAGGATTAGATACCCTGGTAGTCCACGCCCTAAACGATGGATACTCGACATCAGCGATATTACTGTTGGTGTCTGAGCGAAAGCATTAAGTATCCCACCTGGGAAGTACGATCGCAAGATTGAAACTCAAAGGAATTGGCGGGGGTCCGCACAAGCGGTGGAGCATGTGGTTTAATTCGATGATACGCGAGGAACCTTACCTGGGCTAGAATGCCACTTGACCGGCCCTGAAAGGGGTTTTTGTAGCAATACACAGGTGGTAAGGTGCTGCATGGCTGTCGTCAGCTCGTGCCGTGAGGTGTTGGGTTAAGTCCCGCAACGAGCGCAACCCCTATCATTAGTTGCCATCAGGTTAAGCTGGGAACTCTAATGAAACTGCCGTCGTAAGACGCGAGGAAGGAGGGGATGATGTCAAGTCATCATGGCCTTTATGCCCAGGGCTACACACGTGCTACAATGGGTCGTACAAAGGGCTGCAACACAGCGATGTGAAGCTAATCCCAAAAAACGGCTCTCAGTTCAGATCGCAGTCTGCAACTCGACTGCGTGAAGCTGGAATCGCTAGTAATCGTATATCAGCAATGATACGGTGAATACGTTCCCGGACCTTGCACACACCGCCCGTCAAGCCATGGAAGCTGGGTGTACCTAAAGTCGGTAACCGCAAGGAGCCGCCTAGGGTAAAATCAGTGACTGGGGCTAAGTCGTAACAAGGTAGCCGTACCGGAAGGTGCGGCTGGAATACCTCCTTTTCAGAGTTATAACTCTTCCACAAATGACAAACTGCTGTTCCCTTCTTTTAAATTATTCGATTGTGAACGGATGAAACCGCGCGCGGTCGCAAAAGAGTCCTCATCAGTAGTGATGTTGACTGAAGTTCTTTGACATATTGGGTATAAAATGTAATACCGAGTAACTTTTAGAATTAAGAATTTTAAAGCGAAATAAGGGCGCATGGTGGATGCCTTGGGTCTGAGAGGCGAAGAAGGACGTGGTAAGCTGCGATAAGCCAAGGGGAGCTGCACACGAGCGATACATCCTTGGATTTCCGAATGGGACAACCTAGCTAGTTGAAGACTAGTTATCCGAAAGGAAGCCAACTCCGAGAACTGAAACATCTAAGTACCGGAAGGAAAAGAAAATAACAATGATTCCCTGAGTAGTGGCGAGCGAAAAGGGAAGAGCCCAAACCGGGGTGGCGTGCTGCCCCGGGGTTGTAGGACTGCGTTTAGAAAGCATTGTCAAGCAGAATCATCTGGAAAGATGGGCCATAGCAGGTGATAGCCCTGTAAGCACAAATCAATGTAGACGAGCAGTATCCTGAGTAGCGCGGGACCGGAGAAATCTTGCGTGAAACTGCCAGCACCATCTGGTAAGGCTAAATACTCCTCAGACACCGATAGTGAACCAGTACCGTAAGGGAAAGGTGAAAAGCACCCCGAACAGGGGAGTGAAATAGAACCTGAAACCGTGCGCCTACAAGCGGTCGGAGCCAGCAATGGTGACGGCGTGCCTTTTGCATAATGAGCCTACGAGTTACTCCTCACTGGCGAGGTTAAGTTCATAATTAACGGAGCCGCAGCGAAAGCGAGTCCAAACAGGGCGGATAGTCAGTGGGGGTAGACGCGAAACTTTGTGATCTATCCATGAGCAGGATGAAGTTCTGGTAACACAGAATGGAGGTCCGAACTCATTAGCGTTGAAAAGCTATGGGATGACTTGTGGATAGGGGTGAAAGGCCAATCAAACTGAGAGATAGCTCGTTCTCCCCGAAATGTTTTTAGGAACAGCCTCAGATATAGACGTTTACTAGAGGTAGAGCTACTGATTGGGCTAGGGGGCTTCACCGCCTACCAAACCCTGACAAACTCCGAATGCTAGTAAATATCTCTGGGAGTGAGGCTGCGGGCGCTAAGGTCCGTGGCCGAGAGGGAAATAACCCAGATTAGCAGCTAAGGTCCCTAATCGTATGTTAAGTTGATCAAACGAGGTGGAGTTTCAATAACAGCCAGGATGTTGGCTTGGAAGCAGCCATTCATTTAAAGAGTGCGTAACAGCTCACTGGTCGAGAGACTCTGCACGGAAAATAATCGGGCATCAAACATACAACCGAAGCTCTAGGATCAGCAATGATCGGTAGGGGAGCATTCTAACAGCATCGAAGGTGTATCGCGAGGTATGCTGGAGCGGTTAGAAAAGAAAATGTAGGCATAAGTAACGATAATTAAAGTGAAAAACTTTAACGCCGTAAGTCTAAGGGTTCCTGATCAACGTTAATCGGATCAGGGTTAGTCGGGTCCTTAGGTGAACCCGAAAGGGGCAACTGATGGAAAACTGGTTAATATTCCAGTACCCGCTATAGTTTCGATGGGGTGACGGGGAAGTGAAAGGTCCGCGATCTTACGGAATAGATCGTTAAAGCGTGTAGCTATATTCCAAACAGGTAAATCCGTTTGGGATGGTGAACGTGACAGTACCGCAAAGCTTCGGCAGCGCGGATAGTGACCCTAAACAAGCCTCCGAGAAAAACCTCTAAGGTTAGGCTATAGCGGCCCGTACCGCAAACCGACACAGGTAGACGGGATGAATATTCTAAGGCGCTCGGGTGAGCCGTGGAGAAGGAACTAGGCAAATTGACGCTGTAACTTCGGGATAAAGCGTACCATAGCGATATGGTCTCAGTAAAATGCTTCAACCAACTGTTTAACAAAAACACAGGGCCCTGCAAAATCGTAAGATGACGTATAGAGCCTGATACCTGCCCGGTGCTGGAAGGTTAAGGAAGGGTGTTCGACGCAAGTCAAAGCTCCTGACTGAAGCCCCAGTAAACGGCGGCCGTAACTATAACGGTCCTAAGGTAGCGAAATTCCTTGTCGGGTAAGTTCCGACCTGCACGAATGGTCTAATGAGTTGAAGACTGTCTCCTCCACGAGCCCGGTGAAATTGTAGTATCGGTGAAGATGCCGGTTACCCGCCACGGGACGGAAAGACCCCGTGAACCTTCACTACAACTTTGCATTGATTTTGAGTTATAGATGTGTAGGATAGTTGGGAGACTTTGATCCTGCCTCGCCAGGGGTAGGGGAGTCGTCGTTGAAATACCAACCTTCTGTCACTTAGAGTCTAACCCCTAACGGGGGACATTGCATGGTGGGTAGTTTGACTGGGGTGGTCGCCTCCTAAAGAGTAACGGAGGCTCGCAAAGGTTCCCTCAGTACGGTTGGTAATCGTACGCAGAGCGCATTAGTATAAGGGAGCTTGACTGTGAGGCAAACAAGCCGAGCAGGTGCGAAAGCAGGCTAAAGTGATCCGGCGGTTCTGTATGGAAGGGCCGTCGCTCAAAGGATAAAAGGTACTCCGGGGATAACAGGCTGATCTCCCCCAAGAGCTCATATCGACGGGGAGGTTTGGCACCTCGATGTCGGTTCGTCACATCCTGGGGCTGGAGAAGGTCCCAAGGGTTCGGCTGTTCGCCGATTAAAGTGGCACGTGAACTGGGTTCAGAACGTCGCAAGACAGTTCGGTCCCTATCTGTGGTGGGCGCAAGTTAATTGAGAGGACATGACCTTAGTACGAGAGGACCGGGTCGTACGTACCGCTGGTGTATCTGTTGTGCCGCCAGGTGCAATGCAGAGTAGCTATGTACGGACAGGATAAACGCTGAAAGCATCTAAGCGTGAAACCTTCCTCAAGATGAGTTAACTTTTAAGGGTCGTCAGAGACGATGACGTTGATAGGCTACAGGTGTAAAGGTGGTAACATCAAAGCCGAGTAGTACTAATTGCCCGTAAGCTTTAATTTTATTTTAGTTATTCGTATTACATTACCCGATATGTCACCTTATTATAGGTTGTAGAGACCTAAAGAGTTTATGGTGGTTATGCCGAGGGTGATCACCTCTTCCCATACCGAACAGAGAAGTTAAGCCCCTCATGGCCGATGGTACTGCACCAAAATGCGGGAGAGTAGGTAGCTGCCGTAATTATTAAAAAAAGCC